>NZ_JBEXHL010000001.1:733876-770709 GCF_040607795.1 Amycolatopsis sp. NPDC005232
AGGAAGGGGAAGAAGGGGCGACCCGCTCAACCAGCCTGGGGGTCACTGGGAGCGGGCCGCCGAGTACTAGCTTAGGTAATAAGTGGGGAGTTCGCTCCCCGGGGTCTTCAACGAACACCGATTACTTCTTCACAGAGTGAGCTCGCAACCGGTGAGGAAGCACGTTCAGGATCATGAAAGCCCTCGTCACGGGCACCTCGATCGCCGAATGGGTACCGCTGAACGGGACGCGCAGCGTGACGAACGTCGCTCCGGCCAGGGGCTCCTCTTCGGTCGCTGCGCGGTGCCCGAAAGAGACACGAGGGGCCCCCGCTGGTTCGCGGAGGCCCCTCGAGGCGCCAGGTGGTTCGGAAAGGTCACGCCAGGGCGGTCGCCAGGGGCGTGTGCGGCAGGCCGTGCGCGGTGGCGACGGGCTCGTTGGTGAGGGCGCCGTCATGGGTGTTGAGGCCCTTGGCGAGCGACGCGTCGGCGTTCAGGGCCGCGTGCCAGCCGCGCTCGGCGAGCTGCACGGCGTAGGGCAGCGTCACGTTGGTGAGACCGTAGGTCGAGGTCCGCGGGACCGCGCCCGGCATGTTGGCGACGCAGTAGAAAACCGACTCGTGGACGCGGTAGGTCGGGTCGTCGTGCGTGGTCGGGCGAGAGTCGGCGAAGCAGCCACCCTGGTCGATGGCGATGTCGACGAGCACCGAGCCCGGCTTCATGCGCGAGACGAGGTCGTTGGAGACCAGCTTCGGGGCCTTCGCGCCCGGCACCAGCACGGCGCCGATCACGAGGTCGGCCTCCAGCACGGACTCCTCGACCGACAGGCGGTTGGAGGTGACCGTGCGGATGCGGCCGCCGAAGTCGTTGTCGATCTGGCGCAGGCGGTCGACGTTCGTGTCCAGGATCTCGACATCCGAGCCCAGGCCCAGCGCCACGCGGGCGGCGTTGATGCCCGCGACTCCGCCGCCGATCACCACGACCCGCGCCGGGTGCACACCAGGAATGCCGCCGGGCAGCACGCCGCGGCCGCCGCTCGGCTTCATCAGGGAGTACGCGCCCACCTGCGGCGCCAGCCGGCCGGCGACCTCGGACATCGGCGCGAGCAGGGGCAGCGCGCCGGTGGCCGTCTGCACCGTCTCGTACGCGATCGCCGTGGTGCCCGCCGCCAGCAGGGCGTCGGTCAGGGGCCGGTCGGCCGCGATGTGGAGGTAGGTGAACAGCACCAGGTCCTTGCGCAGCCGGGGGTATTCCGCGGCGATGGGCTCCTTCACTTTGAGCACCACCTCGCCCTCGGCCCACGTCTCGTCGGCGGTGGCGAGCACCTTCGCGCCGGCGGCCACGTACTCCTCGTCGCTGATCGACGAACCCACCCCGGCGCCGGTCTCGACGAACACGTCGTGACCACGCCCCACCAGCTCGTGCACGCCGGCCGGCGTCAGGGCGACCCGGTACTCGTGCTTCTTGATCTCACGGGGAACGGCGATACGCACGGCGGCCTCCTGCGGCGGGTTGGTTCGAGGTGCTGCCACTCACGGTGATGCACCCGGACGGCGGTGTCATCATGCGCGCGGAACAGTTCTTTCGCCATTTCATGGTGCCACGGGCACAAATAGCTTGACCTCGACCGCGCTCGAGGTTGTTGGCTGTCGCACCTGGTCATGGAGGAGGGCGTGCATGCGTGCGGTGTGGTTGAGGGAGTTCGGCGGACCCGAGGTGCTGGTGGCGGGGGAGGCGCCCGATCCGGTCCCGGGGCCGGGGCAGGTGCTGGTCGAGGTGGCGTTCGTGAACGTGACGTTCGTGGAGACGCAGTTCCGGGCGTCGGGCTTCGGGCCTTCCGCGGCGGAGCTGCCGATGATCCCCGGCAACGGCGTCGGCGGCGTGATCAGCAAGGTCGGCGACGGCGTCGACCTTGCGCTTGTGGGCCGGCGGGTGGTGACGTCGACCGGCGGCAGCGGCGGCTACGCCCAGCGCGCGGTGGTCGACGCGGCCCTGGTCTTCCCGGTGCCCGACGCGCTTTCGCTCGACGCCGCGGTCGCGTTGCTCGCCGACGGCCGGACGGCCACCGGGCTCGTCCACACCGCCGCAGTGGCGCCGGGCGACCGCGTGCTCGTCGAGGCCGCCGCCGGTGGCGTCGGCAGCCTGCTGGTACAGCTCGCGAAGGCGGCCGGCGCTATCGTCGTCGCGGCGGCCGGCAGCGCTGAAAAACTCGCGCGCGCCCGGGAACTCGGCGCGGACGTGGCGGTGGACTACACGGCTGCCGACTGGGCTTCGGTGGTCGGACCGCTCGACGTGGTCTTCGACGGGGTGGGCGGCTCCATCGGGACCACCGCGTTTTCCTTGCTGCGTCCCGGCGGCCGCATGGCGGTGTACGGACTCGCGAGCGGCACGTGGGCAGAAGTGTCCGAAGAGGACGCTCGCGCTCGCGGCGTCACGGTGATCCGCTCCCTCGGCGACGCGGCCGCGCTGCGTGCCTTCACGGTGTCCGCCCTCGACGCGGCTTCGTCCGGCCATCTCACTCCTGTGATCGGGCAACGGTTTCCCCTCGCAGCGGCCGCCGACGCGCACGCGGCGATGGAAGCGCGCGGCACTTTCGGCAAGACGCTGCTGGTCGCATGACACCCTTCGACGTCGACGAGTTCCTCGCGCAGCCGCTCACCGCACGCGTCGCCACGAACGGCCCCACCGTGCGCCCGACCTGGTACCTCTGGGAGGACCACACGTTCTGGATCCTCAGCGGCCCGTGGTCCCGCCTGCCCGCCCACGTCCGCGCTTCGCCACGGCTCGCCTTGACGGTCGACGTTTGCGATCTCGCGACCGGCCTGGTGCGCCAGGTCGTCGCGAGCGGTCCCGCGGCGGTCGTGGCGTTCGACGTCCCGCGCGGGCGGCGGAAGCTGGCGCGGTACCTGGGGTCTGACGAGCAGCGGTGGGACCCGCGGTTCCAGGCCTACCTGAACGAGGCCGAGCGCGGCACGGTCTGGGTTCGTCTGGCGCCGGAAACCCTTCGTGCGAAAGACCTTTCGTACGAAGTCAGCTCCACCGCAGAGCCACCAGCTGCGTAAGCAAAGCCAACCGCACATCAGGATCATCCAGATCGAGCGGCACAAGATCCAGCAGACGTTTCATCCGGTACCGCAACGTGTTCGGGTGGATGCGCAGCTCCGCGGCGGCCGCGCGGGGGTCGCCGGGGTGGCGGAGCCATTCGTAGAGCGTGTCGACGTACCCGGCTTTCGTGGTTTCGTCGTGGGCGCGCAGCAGGCCGAGCGGGCCCAGGTCCGCGACGCGCGCGGTGGCAGAGCCCGTGGCGGCGCGGTGCAGCACCAGCGAAGTCCAGGCGTCCTCGTACGCGACGACGCGTCCCTCGACCAAGCCGGCGCGCAGCAGGCCCAGTGCTTCGTCGGCCTGCGTGCGAGAAGTAGCCAACGCGGAGACGGCCACGGGGGCGCCGGCGGCGGCGCGGGGGACACCGCCGCGGCGGGAGGCGGGTTGCGCGGCCAGTGCGTCGCGCAGTTCGGCCCAGGCGCCGCCGTCGGGGACCACCGCGTAGAGCAGGCCGCCGAGTTCAGTGGCGACGGGGCGGCGGCCGATGCCCTGGGAGATGCGTTCGAGCAGCGCCAGGCGCAGGCCCTCGGCGTCGCGGCCGTCGCCGCCGGTGACCTCGATCGCGACGACGCGGTGGGGCTCGTCGGACAGGTCCAGCTCGGCCACCACGCGTCGCTGGCCGGGGTGGCCTTCGAGGACGGCCCGCAGCAGTTCGGCCGACGCGCGGCGCTGCGCGTCCGTGTGTGCGCGGCGCCGAAGCAGGTGCAGCGCGACCACCGGCGCCGCGTCGGCGAAGGCGGCCGCGCGTTCCTCGGAAACCGGCCCCGCGACGACGGCCCACATCGACCCCAGCAGCTCGCCGCCCATCCGGATGGGCACGATCAGCCGTGGCAGCGTGCCGTCGCGCTGGGCGGGCACGAAGATCGTCTGCCGTCCGCGCGAGAGCTCGCGGAACACGCCGCGCGAACGGAACCGCGCGAGCACGTCGTCGGGGATCCGGCGGCCCATGATCGTGGCGACGCGCGCGGGGTCGGTGAGGTCCTGGCGCGCGGAGTAGGCGAGCACGCGCGAGTTCGTGTCCTCGATGGTCACGGGCGCGTCGACCACGGACGCCACCGCGTCGGCGAGCCGGAACAGATCGCCTGAGCCGGGGTCGCCGCCGTCTTCGAGGGACTCCGATTCGTCGCCGAGCGCGTCGAGGACCGTGCGCAGCAGCCACACGAGCTGGGCCCACGACGTCGCCGAGTGGACCTGGATGAGCGCTATTCCGGCGGATTTCGCCGCGCGACGAACGGTGGGTTTGGCCGCCAGCGGTGGTTTCAGCAGGACCGCGGCGGCGCCCTGCGCGGCGCTCACGCGCAGCAGTTCGGCCGCGTCCGCCGGATCCACGGTGGCGACGCCCAGCACGAGGTCGCCCGCCGCGATGCCCGCGGGCACACCGGGCTCGGCGATCACCACGTCGCCCGCCGCCGGGCAGTCGTCGGGCAGCTGGAGCGCGTGGAGCAACGTCGGCCCCACCCGGTCGACCACGCTGCGTACCGAGACCACGTGATACATCCTCGCCGAGACGCGTTCGCGGCGCTCGGCGCGGGTAGCCTTCGACGGAACCGGGCAGCCCCCGGAGAGGATGACGATGGCCATCGTGGGTGTGGGCAAGGTCGTCGTCGGCGTCGAGGACCAGGCGCGGGCGAAGGCGTTCTGGGCGGACACCGTCGGGTTCACCGTGACCACCGACGTGCCCTACGACGACCAGGGCAACCGCTGGGTCGAGGTCACCGCGCCCGACGGCACGATCCTGGTGCTGAGCGCGGCGCCGGAGGACCGGTGGCACTTCGAGGGCCGCGACGAGCTGCCGACGTCGAACGTCTTCTTCCACGCCGACGACATCGTGAAAACCTGCCGAGAGCGGTCGGAGCGAGGCGTGGATTTCCCCGCGAAGCCCCAGCGGCAGCCGTGGGGCTGGTGGGCGTTGTTCACCGACTCCGAGGGCAACCGGTTCGCGCTGCAACAGCGTGACTGAGTCCGTTATGGACGGTCACCCGAACGGCCGCGCGCGGGCACCCGCTCGGGTGATCGACTTGCACGGTAGGTTGGTGGAGTACTCCCAGCCCGTGGGAAACCTTGGGTGGGCCGTTCAGGGGAGCTAGCTTCGTCCGAGGAGCCGATCCCTTTGAGCCGCAAGGAGAAACTCATGCCGGAAGACACCTCGGCCTGGTCCTTCGAGACCAAGCAGATCCACGCCGGCGCGGCACCGGACCCCGCGACGGGCGCCCGCGCGACGCCGATCTACCAGACCACGTCGTACGTCTTCCGCGACACGCAGCACGGTGCAGACCTGTTCAGCCTGGCCGAGCCCGGCAACATCTACACGCGCATCATGAACCCGACGCAGGACGTGCTGGAGCAGCGCCTGGCCGCGCTCGAAGGCGGCGTCGCGGCGCTCGCGTTCGCCTCCGGCTCGGCGGCCACTACCGCGGCGATCCTCACGCTGGCCGGTGCGGGTGACCACTTCGTGTCCAGCCCGTCGCTGTATGGCGGCACCTACAACCTTTTCCACTACACGCTCCCGAAGCTCGGCATCGAGGTCACGTTCGTCGACGACCAGGACGACCCCGAGCAGTGGCGCGCGGCCGTGCGGCCCAACACGAAGGCGTTCTTCGCCGAGACACTGGCCAACCCGGGCAGCAACGTGCTCGACATCCGCACCGTCGCCGACGTCGCCCACGAGGCCGGCGTACCGCTGATCGTCGACAACACCGTGCCCACGCCGTTCCTGCTGCGCCCGATCGAGCACGGCGCCGACGTCGTCGTGCACTCGGCCACGAAGTACCTCGGCGGCCACGGCACCACGGTGGCGGGCGTGCTCGTGGACGGCGGCACGTTCGACTTCGGCAAGGACCCGTCGCGCTTCCCGGGCTTCTCCGAGCCGGACCCGAGCTACCACGGTCTCAAGTACTGGGAAGCTCTCGGCCCCGGCGCGTACGCGGCGAAGGCGCGCGTGCAGATCCTGCGTGACACTGGCGCGGCCATCTCGCCGCTCAACAGCTTCCTGATCCTGCAGGGCATCGAGACGCTGTCGCTGCGGCTCGAGCGCCACGTCGCGAACGCGCAAGCGCTTGCGGAGTGGCTGGAGCAGCGCGACGAGGTCGAGACCGTTTACTACGCCGGTCTCCCGTCGAGCAAGTTCTACGCGGCCGCGCAGAAGTACCTGCCGCGCGGCGCGGGCGCGGTGCTGTCGTTCGACCTGCGCGGCGGCGTCGAGGCCGGCCGCAAGTTCGTGGACGGCACGGAACTGCACAGCCAGCTCGTGAACATCGGCGACGTGCGCAGCCTGATCGTGCACCCGGCGTCGACCACGCACAGCCAGCTCAGCCCGGAGGAGCAGCTCACGAGCGGCGTCACGCCGGGCCTGGTTCGGCTTGCCGTGGGGCTCGAGGGCATCGAGGACCTCAAGGCCGACCTCGAGGCGGGCTTCCGCGCCGCCAAGGCGGAACTGTGACGGATTCCGGTGCGCATCCCCTGCCTGCCACCGGTGCGTGGCGGGCAGGGGACCCACCCGGCAGGCGGCAGTGGTTCACCGGTCCCGGCGCGCTGTCGCTGGAGGCCGGTGGGTCGCTGCCGTCCTACACCCTCGCGTACGAGACGTGGGGCACGCTCAATTCCGACGGTTCCAACGCGGTCCTCGTCGAGCACGCCCTGACCGGCGACAGTCACCTCGCCGGCCCCGCCGAGCCCGGCCACCCCGGCGCGGGCTGGTGGGACGGCCTCGTCGGGCCCGGCAAGGCGCTGGACACGGACTCGCTGTTCGTGGTGGCGCCCAACGTGCTCGGCGGCTGCCAGGGCTCCACGGGCCCGTCGTCCCCCGATCCCGAGGGGCGGGTTTACGGCAGCCGCTTCCCGGCCGTCACCGTGCGGGACCAGGTGGCGACCGAAGCGGCGCTCGCCGACGCGCTCGGCATCGACCGCTGGGCCGGCGTCGTCGGTGGCTCGATGGGTGGCATGCGGGCCCTCGAATGGGCGGTAACTTTGCCCGATCGGGTGGCGTCCGTCCTGGTTCTCGCTTCGACGGCCCGCGCGTCGGCCGAGCAGATCGCCTGGGCCGCGCCACAGCTGCACGCCATCCGCTCCGACCCGGGCTGGCACGGCGGTGACTACTACTCGCTGGCGCCGGGCGAGGGCCCGCACGCCGGCCTCGGCGTCGCCCGCCGGATCGCCCACGTGACCTACCGCAGCGAACCCGAACTGGCGCAACGCTTCGACCGCCGGCCGCAGGGTTCGGAGGACCCGCTTCGCCGCGGCCGCTTCGCCGTGGAGTCCTATTTGGACCACCACGCCGACAAGCTGGTGCGCCGCTTCGACGCGGGCTCCTACGTGGTCCTCACGGAGTCCATGAACACCCACGACGTGGGCCGTGACCGCGGCGGGGTGGGTTCGGCTCTGTCGCGGGTCCGGGCGCGGACCGTGGTCGCGGGGGTGGACAGTGACCGGCTTTATCCGCTGTACCAGTCGGTGGAGATCGCTGAAGGCGTCGGTGGTGAGGCGGCGGTGGTTTCGTCACCGTATGGGCATGATTCGTTTTTGATCGAGACCGGGCAGATCGCGGCTTTGGTGAAGTCCTTGCTGGGTTGACCGGGCGTGGGGCGGTGATCCGAGGCACGCTGGGGCGGTGGACGACGACTTCACCTCACGCTTGGAGATCACCTACGGTCCGGCTGGACTGGTCGGCCCGGTTGGCTCGGCTGATCCGGTTGGCTTCGCCGGTGGGCTCGGCGCCGAGCCTGGCCCGCCGATCTTCCTGGACCTGCACCCGATCCTGCGCGACTTCGCCCACTCCAGCCGTGCCCAGCCCAAGTTGTTCACAGCACTCTTTAGTGGATGCAATGCGGCCCCTCGATGAGCCGAGGTCGCCTGCACCGCACGCCGCCGCGGCGAACAAGCCGCGCGCCGGTGAGCCGGGCATCCTCAGCGAGCCGCGAAACGCAGTCGATCAGACCGACAGCAAAAACGCACAACCCGGGGAACCGGACACCCCGACTCCGACCGCAGCCGATCACCGCAACCACAACAAGAAAGGGGCGCCCCACCATGAACTGCTCCCCTGTTGTTGGACTGGCTAATTGAAAGTTTAGGCCGCGGGGGCCTGGGCCCGGTGTTGCACCGGGCTCAGGCCCTTGAGCTTGGTGGAGATGCGGTCGGTGTTGTACCAGTGGATGTAGTCGTGCAGTGCCTGTTCCAGCGCGGTGGTGGTGGGGTAGTGGGTGTGGTGGAACGCTTCTTCTTTGAGGTGTCCGAAGAAGTTCTCGATCACGGCGTTGTCGTGGCAGTTGCCCTTGCGCGACATTGACTGGGTCGCGCCGGCATCGGCCAGCAGACGTCGCCATGAGGGATGTTGATATTGGAATCCCTGGTCGGAGTGCACCAGCGGGGCCTCGTTCGGGCCGAGAGCGCCCAGCGCTGTCTGCAGGGAGCTGGTGGTCAGCGTCAGGTTCGGTGAGGCCCCGATCGAGTAGGCGATGATCTGCCGGTCGAACAGGTCCATGATCGGTGACAGGTAGAGCTTGTCCTCGCCGACGCGGAACTCGGTCACGTCGGTGACCCACTTCTGGTTCGGCGCTTCGGCGGTGAAGTTCCGCTCCAGCAGGTTCGGGGCGGTCCGGCCTAGGTCACCTTGATACGAGACATAGCGCCTTCTCCTGCGAACTCGGCAGACCAGCCCTAGCTGCCGCATCAGCCTCAGCACTGTCTTCTTCGCGACCTGCCAGCCGGCCCTGACCAGCGCGTGGTGAACGCGGCGATGCCCGTAACGGGCGTGGCTGCGGGCGAACACGTCCGTGATCGCGGCCTTCAGCTCGGCACGTGGGTCAGGCCCGGCCAGACGGGCCTGGTGATAGAAGAACGTCGACCGGGCCAGCCCAGCGACCTGCAGCAGCACCTCCAGGCGATGCTCGGCCTTGAGAGACACGACAGCACAGACCTTCACTGTCGTTCCTGTGCCCTCAAGGCCCGCACTTTTCCCAAGTAGGCGACCTCGGCTCGCAGGCGCTCGTTCTCTCGCCGCAACCGCTGCAGCTCAGTCGCTTCACCCGGGGACGCTTCAGGTTTCGGGCGCCTGCCCCGCGGTTTCGGACGCAGCCCGTCCTCACCCTCGTTGCGATAGACGCGCGCCCAGGTCTCGATCAGCTTCGGCGAGGACAGTCCGAACTCGCGAGCCAGATCAAGCTTGGACTCGCCAGCCAGGAACCGGCACACCACCCCGAGCTTGAACTCGAACGCGAACGAACGCTTAGACGGCTTCGCCACCAGCGCCCCACCTCCACGCACCCGCCATCGATCATGCAACCGGTGGACAGCAGACGCGCTCACCCCCAACCGCTTCGCGACCGCACCCCACGACCACTCGGCCTCGAACAACCCTACCGCCGCGGCACGCTGCCGCTCCGACAACAAACTCCGCCCATGCATACAACCACTCCCCGGAAGATCGGAACTGGAAACCCAGTCCAACTTCCGGGGAGCAGTTCACCAAGGGACGCCCCTTCCGTATCACCAAAAACCGCTGATCAGCCGATCGCCGACGTCAACGGGTTGTAGTACCCGCCACGCTGCCCGGCCGCCGTCGGGTGGTAGGACTCGTCCACCGGCCAGGTGAGGCTGTGGAGGTAGTCGCTGGCCGACGAGCAGATGTTGTGCCCCACGAAAGCCGAGCGCACGTCCACGAACTGGGCGCCCGCGGCCGCGGCGCGCGAAGCCAGCACCGAGGCCAGTGTGTCCGCGCCGGAGTTGATCGCGGAGCGCTTCGTGTCGCTCAGGCCGACGCTGCAAGAGCCCGGCACGGTGTAGAAGCGCGGGTACGACAGCACCACGAGCTTCGCGTTGGGCGCCTTGGACTTCACGGCGCGGTAGACGTTGTCGAGCAGGCCCGGGAGGGTGTTCTGCACGTAGGTCTTGGCGGTGTTGACCCGGGCGGTGCAGGTCGAGTCGCTGTTGAGGGTGCAGGTGGTGATCACGTCGGTGAAGCCCGCGTCGTTGCCGCCCACGGTCAGGGTGACCAGGGAAGCGCCCGAGGGCATCGAGTTGATCTGGTTGAGCACGTCGCCGGTCTTCGCGCCCGAGCACGCGAGGAAGGTGAACGACGTGCCGGCGTGGGCGTTGGCCCACAGTTGGCCGTAGGCGTTGGCGCTGCGTTTGCAGCTGCCCGAGCTGCCGTAGCTCCCGGCGCCCACTCCGGAGGAGTAGGAGTCGCCGAGCGCGACGTAGCTGGTGGCGGCGTTGGCGGTGCTCACCAGGCCGAGTGAAGCGAGAACAGCGACCCCCAGGGCCGCACACATCCGGAGGAACGTACGTGAGGTGGGACGAGCGGCTTCAGCCATGGTCACTCCAGTCGTGACGGTTCGACGAGAAGAACAAATACCAGGTGGAATCCCCACCCGGCACCCCAGAAATCCCAGGTGACCCCACTTGGCTCACGCACTAAGTAGGGCCGGAAGTTAGCGGTCGCTAACCCGCCGCCCTACTATGAGCGGATGCCGGCGAACCTCACCCCACTCGTGAACGGCGAGAAGGCGAACAGGCGTGAACAGATCATGGCCGCGGCCGCCGAGCTGTTCGCCCACCACGGCTTCCACGGTGTCGGGATCGACGACATCGGCGCGGCCGTCGGCATCTCGGGCCCGGCGCTGTACCGCCACTTCCGCAGCAAGGACGCCATCCTCGGCGAGATGCTGAACTCGATCAGCCACTACCTGCTCGAAGGCGGCACCGACCGCGCCGAGACGGGCGGCACGCCGCTCGAGCTCCTCGAAGCGCTGGTGCGCTTCCACGTCGGCTTCGCGCTCGATCACCCGGCGCTGATCACCGTGCAGGAGCGCAACCTCGCGAACCTCACCGACAGTGACCGCAAGCAGGTGCGCGCGCTTCAGCGGCAGTACGTCGAGGTGTGGGTGCGCGCGATCCGCGACGCGATCCCCGGCCTCGAAGAGCGCGAAGCTCGCTCGGCGGCACACGCCGTGTTCGGCTTGATCAACTCGACGCCGTACAACCGCCATCTCGGTGACGCAGAGCTGTCCGAGCTGCTGTGCCGGCTCGCTCTGGGCGCACTTTCCGCAGCGGGCTGATCACCCGGATTCGGGGTATCCCCACGGAAGCCGGTGCTGGTGTTTGATAGGCACGTGACCCCGGACCGGAGCGAGGACGAGCAGCGGCTCGTGGAGAAGGCGCAGCGCGCGCTCGTCGCCATCAGCCTCGGCGAGGACGCCGAGGCGCTCGAAGAGGTCACCCCGTCGTCCGACGAGCCGCAGGCGCGCTCGGACGAGACGAAGGAGCTCATGCTGCTGCTGTTCGGCGAGTGCAGCGCCATGGTGTCCACGCTCGGTGACGGCGGCACGGCCCCTGTGAAGGTCCAGGTCTTCGACGAGGACGGCGAAGAGGTCTCCATCGATCAGGCCGACCCACCCGTGCGCACCGCGGTGCGCACGCTGCTCGCCGAGGTGCACGGCAACACCGCCGCCGCGCGCGAGCAGGTGGAGATCGCGTTGGCCAACGCCGCGCCCAACGAGGTCGACAGCCTCGTGCTGCAAGCGCTGCGCTGGACGATCCGGCTGTCGGTCGAATGCCTCGACCGCGATCTCCCCGTCGCCGACTGGATCTCCGACGCCGTCACCGACTGAGTCGCGGGTCCCGGACAAACGCCCGCCGCGCTGGCAGGATCACGGCCATGGAACGCGTGCTCGGCATCGGCGGCTACTTCATCCGCGCTGCGGACCCGGCGGCTCTGGGCGCCTGGTACCGCGACTGCCTCGGCCTCGACGCCGACGACAACGGGGTGTGGCAGCAACAACCCGGCCCCACCGTCTTCGCGCCGTTCGAGACCGGCACCGACTACTTCGGCTCGAAGTCGCAGCAGACCATGCTCAACTTCCGCGTCCGCGATCTCGACGCCATGCTCGCCCAGCTGCGCGACAAGGGCGCCGAAGTGGCCGAGGAAACGCAGGAGATGGACGGCGTCGGCCGCTTCGGCTGGGTTACCGACCCTGAGGGCAACCGCATCGAGCTGTGGCAGTCGGCCTGACGCCGGTCACGGATAGCGGGAGACAGCCAAGGATGACGACGTCCGGAACCTCGACCGTCGCTGTGGTCGGCCCGGGAGCGATCGGGACGACCATCGCGGCCGCACTCCACCAGGTCGGCCGCACGCCCCGGCTGTACGGCCGCACCGCTCGTGACCGGCTCGAGCTGCACGCACCGGCAGGTCACCTCGTGGTGCCAGGCCCCGTCCAGGTCGACGTCACCCAGGACGTGACCCCGGTCGACCTCGTTTTCCTGGCAGTCAAGGCGACACAGGTCGAGGCGGCAGCGCCCTGGCTGGCCCCGCTGTGCCGAGCGGACACGATCGTCTGCGTTCTCCAGAACGGGGTCGAGCAGGAAACCGTCGTCGCGGAACACACCCGCCTCGGCCGGGTGCTGCCCAGTGTCGTGTGGTTCCCGGCGCAGACCCGGGCCGACGGGTCGGTGTGGCTGCGCGCCCAGGCCCGCCTGACGGTGCCGGACACCGAGCCGGGCCGTGCGGTGTCCGAGGCGCTGGCCGGGAGCTTGTGCACCGTCGAGGCGGCGGCCGATTTCCGCTCGTTGGCCTGGCGCAAGCTCATGCAGAACGCGCTCGCGGGGCTCATGGCCCTCACCGGTCGGCGGGCCGGCATGTTCGCGCGGGCCGACATCGCCGAGCTCGGGCTCGCCTACCTGCGGGAGTGTCTCGCCGTGGCCCGGGCCGAGGGCGCCGACCTCGATGATGAGGTGCCCCGGGAAATCATCGACACGTTCCGGGCCTATCCGGCGGACATGGGCACGTCGATTCTGGCCGATCGGGAAGCCGGCCGGCCGCTCGAATGGGACGTCCGCAACGGGGTCGTGCTGCGCCGCGGGCGCCACCACGGCATCCCGACACCCGTCAACGACGTCGTGGTTCCCCTGCTCGCAGCCACCGGCGACGGGCCGGGATGACGGGGGTGTGAGCCCCCGGACCCTGGCTGGACACTCCGGTTAGCGGTCGCTAACATCTGAAGGTGAGTTAACGACCGCTAACGTCTTGGATCACGGACGTCTTGGATCACCAACGTCTCGACGGGGAGTCATGGACACGCCGGTACTGAGCAGTTCCGCGGATCCGCGCAGCGACGCGTTCGCCCGCAGCGTCACCTCGCACGGCGAGCTCGTCGAGGACCTTCGCAAGCGCCTGGACGCCGCCCGCCTCGGCGGGCCCGAGAAGTCCCGTGTCCGGCACGTCGAACGCGGCAAGCTGCTGCCGCGCGACCGCGTCGACACGTTGCTGGACCCAGGTTCGCCGTTCCTTGAGCTCTCGCCGCTCGCGGCCAACGGCCTCTACGACGACGAGGCGCCGAGCGCCGGGATCATCACCGGCGTCGGGCGAGTCTCCGGGCGTGAGTGCGTGATCGTGGCCAACGACGCCACCGTCAAAGGCGGCACGTACTACCCGCTCACGGTCAAGAAGCACCTGCGCGCCCAGGAAGTGGCGCTGCACAACAACCTCCCGTGCATCTACCTCGTCGACTCCGGCGGCGCGTTCCTGCCGCGCCAGGACGACGTGTTCCCCGACCGAGAGCACTTCGGGCGCATCTTCTACAACCAGGCCACCATGTCCGCGCGCGGCATCCCGCAGATCGCCGCCGTGCTCGGCTCGTGCACGGCGGGTGGCGCGTACGTGCCGGCCATGAGCGACGAAGCGGTGATCGTCCGCAACCAGGGCACGATCTTCCTCGGCGGCCCGCCGCTGGTGAAGGCCGCGACGGGTGAGGTCGTCACGGCCGAAGAGCTGGGCGGCGGCGACGTGCACTCCCGCCAGTCCGGCGTCACCGACCACCTCGCCGACGACGACGCCCACGCGCTGCGCATCGTCCGCGACATCGTCTCCACGCTCGGCCCGCGCACGCCGCGGCCGTGGGACGTGCGGCCCGTCGAGGAGCCGGCGGCAGACCCGCGCGAGCTCTACGGTGTGGTGCCCACGGATTCGCGCACCCCGTACGACGTGCGCGAGGTGATCGCCCGCATGGTCGACGGCAGCCGGTTCTCCGAGTTCAAGAAGGAATACGGCGCCACGCTCGTCACCGGCTTCGCGCACATCCACGGCCACCCGGTGGGCATCATCGCCAACAACGGCGTGCTGTTCGCCGAGTCGGCCATGAAGGGCGCGCACTTCATCGAACTGTGCGACCGCCGCTCGATTCCCCTGGTGTTCCTGCAGAACATCACCGGCTTCATGGTCGGCAAGGCCTACGAGGCCGGCGGCATCGCGAAGCACGGCGCGAAAATGGTCACGGCCGTCGCGTGCGCGCGGGTGCCGAAGTTCACCGTGATCATCGGCGGCTCGTTCGGCGCCGGCAACTACTCGATGTGCGGCCGGGCGTACTCGCCGCGGTTCCTGTGGATGTGGCCCAACGCGCGGATCTCGGTGATGGGCGGCGAGCAGGCGGCTTCGGTGCTTTCGACGGTCCGTCGCGACGCGATCGAGGCGCGCGGCGGCGAGTGGTCGGCCGAGGACGAGGACGCGTTCAAGGCGCCGATCCGCGACCAGTACGAGCACCAGGGCAGCCCGTACTACTCCACCGCACGGCTGTGGGACGACGGCGTGATCGACCCGGCGGACACCCGCACGGTGCTCGGGCTCGCGCTGTCGGCCGCGGCCAACGCGCCCCTGCCCGAGGTCAACTACGGCGTTTTCCGGATGTGATGAGCGTGTCTGACGGTTCTTTGTTCACCACGGTCCTGGTCGCCAACCGCGGCGAGATCGCGGTCCGCGTGATCCGCTCGCTGCGGGAGCTGGGCATCCGCTCGGTCGCGGTCTACAGCGACGCGGACGCCGACGCCAAGCACGTGCGCGAGGCCGACACCGCGGTGCGCCTCGGCCCGGCCGAGGCGGCGAAAAGCTATTTGTCGATACCGGCCATCGTCGCCGCGGCCCAGGTGACGGGCGCGCAGGCCGTGCACCCGGGTTACGGCTTCCTCGCCGAGAACGCCGCGTTCGCGCGTGCCTGTGAAGAGGCCGGTCTGGTGTTCATCGGCCCGCCCGTCGCCGCGATCGAGCAGATGGGCGACAAGATCCGGGCCAAGGCCACGGTGTCCGCGGCCGGCGTGCCCGTCGTCCCCGGAGTGTCCGATCTGGACATTCCCGAGGGCGGATTCGTCGAGGCGGTGGCCGGGGTGGGTTACCCGGTGCTGCTGAAGCCGTCCGCGGGCGGTGGCGGCAAGGGCATGCGGCTCGTGCACGAGGAGTCGGAGCTCGCCGCCGCGATCGAGTCGGCGCGCCGCGAGGCCCGGGGTTCGTTCGGCGACGACACACTGCTGGTGGAGCGGTTCGTCACCACGCCGCGCCACATCGAGATCCAGGTGCTGGCCGACAAGCACGGCAACGTCCTGCACCTCGGCGAACGCGAGTGCAGCCTGCAGCGGCGGCACCAGAAGATCATCGAAGAGGCCCCGTCGGTGCTGCTCGACGAGGCCACACGCCAGAAGATGGGCGCCGCCGCGGCCGAGGCCGCGCGGTCCGTGGGCTACGTCGGCGCGGGCACCGTCGAGTTCATCATGTCGGCGCACGACGCGGACGAGTTCTTCTTCATGGAGATGAACACGCGGCTGCAGGTGGAGCACCCCGTCACGGAGATGGTGACCGGACTCGACCTCGTGGCGTGGCAGGTCCGCGTGGCCGCCGGTGAGCCGCTGACGGTGAAGCAGGAGGACGTGCGTCTCGAAGGCCACGCCGTCGAAGCCCGCGTGTACGCGGAGGATCCCGCGCGCGGCTTCATTCCGACCGGCGGAACGGTGCTCGCCGTGCACGAGCCGTCGGGCGACGGCGTGCGCGTGGACTCGTGGATGACCGAGGGCGCGGTGGTCGGGTCGAACTACGACCCGATGCTGGCCAAGGTGATCGCTTACGGCCCCGACCGCACCGCGGCGTTGCGCAAGCTCGACCGCGCGTTGGCGGACACCGCGTTGCTGGGGCTGGGTACGAACATCGCGTTCCTGCGCAGCCTGCTCGCCGACGAGGACGTGCGCGCCGGTCGCCTCGACACGGAGCTGGTGGACCGGCGGCTTTCGTCGCTGGTGTCGTCGGAGGTGCCCGAAGGGTTCTTCGTGGCGGCGGCGCTCGACCGGTTGCTTTCGTTGCAGCCCCAGGGTTCCGTGGTGGATCCGTGGGACGTGCCCAGCGGGTGGCGCATCGGCGGCGGAGGCGGCGTCACGTTCCGCCTGCGCGTCGGTGAGGTCCAGGCTGTGGTGCGAGTGACGGGGCCCGTTTTCAAGGCCACCGTGCAGGTCGACGACGCCGAGCCGGTGCGGGCTTCAGCGAGCCGTGTCGGCGACGTGCTGGAAGTTCGACGCGACAGCGGGATCGAGCGCTACCGTCGCGCTGACGGTCCACAACGGACGGTCTGGCTCGCGCGCGACGGCTTCGGTTTCGCGTTCGCGGATCAGGAAGTGCGGCTGGCGGCGCGTGGTGAAGCCGCGGGCGCCGGGCCGGTGAAGAGCCCGATGCCGGGCACGGTCCTGGTGGTCAAGGTCGCCCAGGGCGACGTGGTCGCGGCCGGCACACCGTTGCTGGTCGTGGAAGCGATGAAGATGGAACACACCGTGACCGCGCCGATCGACGGCGTGGTGAGCGAGCTTTCGGCGCGCGCGGGCCAGCAGGTGGCGTTGGACGAAACCCTGGCCGTGGTGAGCCCGAGCGAGGAGCAACGATGATCGACTTCCGGCTGGACGAAGAGTACGAGGCGCTGCGCAAGACGGTCGAGGACTTCGCGCACAACGAGGTCGCGCCGGTGATCGGGCCGATGTACGAGAAGGAACAGTTCCCGTACGACCTCGTCGCCAAGATGGGCGAGATGGGCCTGTTCGGCCTGCCGTTCGCCGAGGAGTTCGGCGGCATGGGCGGCGACTACTTCGCGCTGTGCCTGGCCCTGGAGGAGCTGGCGCGCGTCGACTCGTCGGTCGCGATCACGCTGGAGGCCGGCGTTTCCCTCGGCGCGATGCCGATCTACCGCTTCGGCACGCAGGAGCAGAAGGAAACCTGGCTGCCCGCCCTGTGCTCGGGCGAGGCCCTCGGCGGCTTCGGCCTCACAGAACCGGGCGGCGGTTCGGACGCCGGAGCCACGCGCACCCGGGCCAAGCTCGACGGCGACCAGTGGGTGATCAACGGCAGCAAGGCGTTCATCACCAACTCCGGCACCGACATCACGCGGCTGGTCACCGTCACGGCGGTCACCGACGTGATGGAGAACGGCCGCAAGGAGATCTCCGCGATCCTCGTGCCCTCGGGCACACCGGGCTTCGCCGTGGCGCCCAAGTACTCCAAGGTCGGCTGGAACTGCTCGGACACGCACGAGCTGTCCTTTGCCGACGTTCGCGTGCCGGCGGAGAACCTCGTCGGCATCCGCGGCCGCGGCTACGCGCAGTTCCTGTCCATTCTGGACGAAGGCCGGGTCGCGATCGCCGCCTTGAGCGTGGGTCTGGCCCAGGGCTGCGTCGACGAGTGCCTCAAGTACGCGAAGGATCGCGTCGCCTTCGGCCACCGGATCGGCGAGTACCAGGCGATCCAGTTCAAGATCGCCGACATGGAGGTGCGCACCCACACCGCGCGCCTCGCGTATTACCAGGCGGCGTCGAAGATGCTGCGCGGTGAACCCTTCAAGAAGGAAGCGTCCATCGCGAAGCTCGTCGCCTCCGACGCCGCCATGGACAACGCTCGCGACGCCACCCAGATCTACGGCGGCTACGGCTTCATGAACGAATACCCGGTCAGCCGCTTCTACCGCGACGCGAAGATCCTGGAGATCGGCGAGGGGACGAGCGAGGTGCAGCGGATGCTCATCGCTCGCCACCTCGGCGTCGCGGGCTAATACGTCAGCTCGCGGTCAGCACGAAGAACAGGAAGCTCGGGCTGATCGTGAGCAGACGGTAGTCCTCGGGCCACAGCTCGCGGGCGGCCGGCGCGGGCATGGGTTCGCTGATCACGGAGATCTCGAAGCCCGCCGCGGTGAAGGCGGCGGTCATCGCGTGCAGCGGCCGCATCCAGAACGACATCGGGATGGTCTGGCTGCCGAACGTCCACTCTTCGGTCCAGTTGTACGTCTCGAAGTAGTTGGTCTTGATGCCTTCCATGCGCTGCAAGGCGTGGATCGCGAAGGGGTGGTCGACCGAGATCAGCAGGCGTCCGCCCGGTTTGAGGATGCGCTTCAGCTCGGTGAGCGACGGGCCCCAGTCCTCCAGGTAGTGCAGCACGAGGGACGCGATGACGTCGTCGAACGCGTTGTCGGTGTAGGGCAACGGTTCGGCCAGATCGGCGACGCGCAGGTCGGCTTCGGGCCCGAGCCGGCGGCGGGCCAGCTCCAGCATGCCGGCGCTGAGGTCGAACCCGGACATGATCGCGCCGCGATCGCGCAGCACCTCGGACAGCGGGCCGGCGCCGCAGCCGGCGTCGAGGATCCGTTTTCCGGCGACGTCGCCGGCGAGCTCCAGCATTGCGGGCTGCTCGTAGTAGGCGTTCTGGATGCCGCTCTCGTTCTGGGCGGCGTACGCCTCGGCGAAGCTGTTGTAGTCGTTGGCCGGCAGTGTCTGATTGTCCGGTTTCATGCGATCGATCATGGCAGAAAACGCCGGACTGCCGGTTGATCCCCTTTCACCATAACCCGGGTGGCAAGCCGGAAACATCGGCCCGCGGGGCGATGTTTCGGCGCCGCCGAATGATTACTGTGGTCGGCATGCCTGAGGAACACGCACTGAACGTCGGCCCGTCCGGAATCGAGCTGGCGTACGAACGCTTCGGTGACCCCGGAATGCCGCCGGTCGTGCTGATCATGGGCGGTGGCGCGCAGATGATCAACTGGCCTGAGGAGTTCTGCCGGGAACTGGTGGACCGCGGCCTGTACGTTATCCGCTTCGACAACCGCGATTCCGGCCGGTCCACGCATTTCGACGACGCGCCCGTGCCGGATTTCGCTGCCGTTCTCGCGGGGGATTTCGCGACGGCGTCCTACACGCTGTCTGACCTCGCGGGTGACACGGTCGGGCTGCTTGATCTGCTGGGGCTGGAGAGCGCACACCTCGTCGGAGCGTCGCTCGGCGGGATGATCGCGCAGATGGTCGCCATCGAGCACCCCGATCGGGTGCGGACGCTGACGTCCATCATGTCCACGACCGGCGCCCCGGGTGTGGGCGCGCCCGACCCGTCGATCTTGGCCGAGATGGGACAACCGCCGAACGAGCGGGAGGCGTTCGTCGCGTGGCAGGTGCGAGCGTCGCGGATCACCGGGTCGCCGGGGTTCGACTTCGACGAAGCTGCCGTCGCCGAGCGAGCGCGGCGGACGTTCGACCGGGGCTACCCCGCACTGGGCATGCCGCGGCAAGCCGTCGCCGTGGTGGCGTCGGGCGACCGCACGGACCGGCTGCGGCGGCTGGACGTGCCCACCCTGGTCATCCACGGCGACGCCGACCGCATGTGCGACCTCAGCGGCGGCCGGGCAACGTCGGACGCGATTCCCGGGGCCGAGCTCGTGGTGGTGCCCGGCATGGGGCACAGCCTGCCGCGCGAGTTGTGGGCGGACTTCGCGACGCGGATCGCGGCGCTGGTCAAGACACGATGACCGCGGCCAGCTCTCGAGGCGCGGTGCGCTGCGCGAAGTGCTGCTGACCGTCCAGCACGCGCACCTCCGCACCCAGCGGGGCGGCGTAGCGACGCACCCCGTCGGCCATCCGGGCCGGGCTGGCGCCACCCAGGACGAACCGGGTCGGCACGGAGACCTCGGGCAACCCCGCCTCGACGATCGCCGCGTCGTACGCAGTGGTGTGCGCGAGCGCGAGATCTTCCTGCCACTGCGGGGTTTCCCGCATCGACGCGACCACGTCGGCAGGCATGCCCACAGCGTCCGCGCGGAACAAGGCCAGCGCGACATGGAGATCACCGGCGTCGACCAGCGCCCGCAGCGGTCGCGCGACTCCCGCCGTGGCCACAGAAGGCGTGCTCGGACGCGACCACCCGCCGCACCACGTCCGGCCGCACCGCCGCCGCCCGCAACGCCAGCAGCGCCCCCGACGAATGCCAGGCCAGCACCACGTCACCGCCGGCCGCGACCGCCGTGGCGACGACATCGGCGACCTTGTCCGCGGCCTCCGACCCGGCCCGGTCGCCGCTGGCCCCACGTCCGCTGGCTGCTCGTGCACTGCGCCACGGTGAGTCCCGCGCCCGGGCTGACCGGATGCCCCGTGGCCGATCCGGTGGCCGAGGACCTGCAACTCGGCGACGGCTGGCTGCTCGTGCGTCCTGACGGTTACATCGCCGCCCGCGGTACGAACGGGAGCCCGGTGCGCTTCGGGTACGCCGGCGGTTAGTCGATCGCCACTTCCGCCTCGATCTCCACCGGAATGCCGAACGGCAGCTCGGCGAGGCCGACCGCCGAGCGCGCGTGGTCACCCGCGTCCGCGCCCCACAGCTGCACGATGAGGTCGGAAAAACCGTTGACCACGGCGGGAGTGCGGGCGAACCCGGGCGTGGTGTTGACCATGCCGAACACCCGCAGCCACGCCGTGACACGGTCGAGGTCGCCGAGCGCGCGCTTCAGCGAGGTGAGCACCGCGAGCGCGGTCAGGCGGGCGGCCGCATACGCCTGTTCCTCGGTGACCTCGGCGCCGACCTTGCCGAACGGGCCGGCGAGGGACCCGTCGGGTAGCAGCGGACCGTGGCCTGAAACGAAAGCGCGGTCCCGGAAGACGCGGACCCACGGAAACGAGAGCGTGACGCCGGGCGGCGGGTTCATCGGCTCCGGCAACTGCAGGCCGAGCTCGGCCAGGCGGTTTTCGATGTGCACGACGGGAGCCTACGGGCCGGGATAGTAATACCGGTATAGTTATCCGCATGGTGGAGCTGAAGACCGTGACCGAGCTCGCGGTGATGCGGGAGGCGGGCCGCGTGGTGGCCCAGGCGCTGGCGGCTGTGCGGGAGGCCGCGGACATCGGCGTTTCGCTGGCCGAGCTGGACGCCGTCGCCGCTCAGGTGATGGCCGACGCCGGCGCGAAGCCGTCGTTCCTCGGCTACCACCCGAACTGGGCGCCGACGCCGTACCCGGGCGTGATCTGCGCCAGCGTCAACGACGCCGTCGTCCACGGCATCCCCGGCCGCTACCGCCTGCGCGACGGCGACCTGCTGAGCATCGACTGCGGCGCGTCCGTCGACGGCTGGCACGGCGACGCCGCGGTGAGCTTCGTTGTCGGCGCAGCGGACCCGGCCGACCTCGCCTTGATCGCCGCGACGGAAGCGGCGCTCGCGGCAGGCATCGCGGCCGCGCGGCCCGCCGCGAAGATGGGCGACATCTCGGCCGCCATCGCCGCGATCGGCCGCGCGTCGGGTTACGGCGTCACCGAAGACCACGGCGGCCACGGCATCGGCCGCGCGATGCACGAGGACCCGCCGGTGCCCAACGACGGCCGCCCCGGTCGCGGCCCGCGCCTACGGCCCGGCCTGGTCCTCGCCCTCGAGCCCATGTTCACCCGCGGCGGCCTCGACGACTACCGGCACGCCGACGACGGCTGGACCGTCCACACCACCGACGGCACCCGCGCGTCGCACTCGGAGCACACCGTCGCGATCACCGAGGCCGGGCCGCTGGTTCTGACACTGCCCTAGGGGTACAACGTCGAAGATGAGGACTTTCACGATCCGTCCAGGCGAACCCGGCGACTCCGACACGTTGCTGCGCTTCTTCGATGAGGCGGTCGAGTGGCTGGTGGCGCGCGGCGGCGAAGGTCAGTGGGGTGATCAGCCGTGGAGCGGCATTCCGCACCGGGCCTCGCGCGTGGCCGACATGGCGAAGGAGCCGGGTCTCGGCATCGCCGAGGTCGACGGTGAGCCGGCGGGGGCGTTGATCGTCCGCGAGGAATGCCCAAAGTACGTGCCGCCGGCCGGGGAGCGGGAGCTGTACATCGGGCTGCTCATCACGTCGCGTCGGTTCGCGGGTCACCGGGTCGGCGCGCGGCTGCTGGAGCACTCGCTGGAGGAGGCCCGGAAACGCGGCATCGGCCTCGTGCGCGTCGACTGCTGGGCCGGCGGCGACGGTGGGCTGCAGCGCTACTACGAGGGCCAGGGCTTCACGCCGACGGTCCGCTTCGACGTCGACGGCTGGATCGGTCAGGTCTTCGAGCGACGCCTCTGATCGGGGCAGTCGGCTGGCGCTCGGCGCCGCGCCGGGGCACGATATTGACACGACGCCAACAGTGCCCCGAAGCAAGAGGAGCCAGCCATGGCCAAGCAGCCGCGAACGCTGTCCGGGAAGGTCATCGTCATCACCGGTGGCGCACAGGGCATCGGGGCCGCAACGGCCACCGCGCTCAAGCGGCTCGGCGCGCGGGTCGTGCTGGGCGACCTCGACCACGTCCGCGCGGAGAAGACGGCCGGTGAGCTGGGGCCGGAGGCCGTCGCGCTGGCGCTGGACGTGACCGACACGAAAGCGTTCACCGAGTTCCTCGACGAGGTCGAGCGCCAGGTCGGGCCCATCGACGTGCTGATCAACAACGCCGGCATCATGCCGCTGGCGCCGCTCGACGAGGAGGACGACGCGGCGACGCGCCGGATGCTGGAGATCAATCTGCACGCGGTCATCCACGGCACGCGCGAAGCGGTGAAGCGGATGAAGCCGCGGCGGACCGGGCACATCGTGAACGTCGCTTCGATGGCCGGGAAGTCCGGGTTCCCCGGCGCGGCCACGTACTGCGCGACCAAGCACGCCGTGGTCGGGCTGTCGGAGGCGGTGCACCTCGAGCTGCGCGGTACGGGCGTGTCGGTGTCGTGCGTGATGCCGGCGGTGGTGCGCACGGAGCTGGCATCCGGGCTCGGCGAGGCGAAGTTCATCAAGTCCGTGGGGCCCGAAGACGTCGCGGCGGCGATCGCGGATGCCCTGAAATACCCGAAGTTCGATGTTTTCGTGCCGAAATCCCTGGATTTCACGGGCCGGATCACGCGGCTGTTCCCGCGTGCGTTCGGGGAATGGTTCGTGCGCGCTCTCGGCGGTGATCAGCTGCTGGCGTCGGCCGCGCATTCCCCGGCGCGGGCGGAATACGAGTCCCGCGCTGCTCAGAGCGCTCCGGCGGCCGAAGCGGGAAACTAGGGTTCCCGGTCACCGAACACTGTCCGAAATGGACGTGCTTGCCGGGTGCTTGCAAGTGTGGCGGTGTTGATGCCACCCCCGGCCACGGGCAAGATTGCCTCCGAGAGGTCGAGCTCAGGAGGCACACATGGTTTCACCCACGGCACGGCTGGCCGCAGCGGCGTCGAACGTCGTGGGGAAGGTGCTGCACGGCGGCGTCGCCGACCTGCGCCCCATGCCCCGGGTGCTCATCGACCAGGGCCCGAACCGCTCGCTGTACCGGATGACCCACAGTGGCGCGCCGGTGTCGGGGCCGCCGATCCTGCTCGTGCCGCCGCTGGCCGCACCCGCGCTGTGCTTCGACCTGCGCCGCGGCTGCAGCCTGATCGAGCACCTCGTGGAGGCCGGGCGCAACGTCTACCTCGTCGACTACGGCAACGTCGCGTTCTCCGACCGGCGCCTCGGCATCGAGCACTGGATCGACGAGGTGCTGCCGCGCGCGATCCGAAAGGTCAGTGAGGACGCGGGCGGCGAGGGCGTGCACCTGGTGTCGTGGTCGCTGGGCGGGATCTTCTCGCTGCTGGTGAACGCCGACCAGCCCGAGCTGCCGATCGAGTCCGTCACCGCCATCGCGTCGCCGGTCGACTTCGCGGCGATCCCGATCGTGGCGCCGTTCCGCCCGCTCGTCGACCTCACCGGCGGCCACCTGCTCACGCCGATCTACCGCGCGTTCGGCGGCGCACCGTCCTATTTGGTCACCCGCGTGTTCCGCGCGACGGGCATCAGCAAGGAGATCACGAAGCCCATCGCGATCCTCTCGCACCTCGACGACCGTGACTACCTCGCGCAGATCGAGGCCGTGGACCACTTCATGGACAACATGTACGCCTACCCGGGCCGCACGTTCGGGCAGCTCTACCACCGGCTCTTCCGCACCAACGATCTCGCCGAGGGCACCGTCGACCTCAACGGGCGCAAGATCAGCCTGTCGGACGTGAAGGCGCCGGTACTCGTCGTCGCGGGCGAGAACGACACGATCGCGCCGCAGGCTTCGGTGGAACGCGTGGTGCGACTGCTGGAAAACGCGCCGGAGGTGCGCTTCCGCACCGCGCCCGGCGGCCACCTCGGTGTGCTGACCGGGCGTAAAGCGCGGGGCACCACGTGGACTTATCTGGACGAATTCCTCGACGACCGCACTTGACGGCAAGCAAAGGGGCACCGGGCTGACCCGGTGCCCCTTTGCGTCGGCTCAGACCGCCGGCGCCTGACCGTTGCGGGCGGAGATCCAGTCACGCACGTCACGCTGTAGCAGACCGCGCAGGGCGAGGCCCGCGAAAACCAGCGGCAGCACGCCCGAAAAGCCGCTGCTGATCAGCGTCACGATGCCGTTGATGATGATCACGGCCTCCACCACGATGGCGGTCACGAACGCCCACTGCTTGCCTTGCGGGAGCACGATCGCGCAGGCGGCAAGAGCGATCGCCATCAGGATGTTGACCACCACGATCACCAGCAGCACCCCGGCGAAACCCCCGGCGGAGGCGCCCGCGACGGCTCCGATCAGGATTGAACCGAGCACGCTGAAGGCGACCTGGATCCACATGAAGATCCGCGCCTGTCCCAGGCCCTTGGGTGGGCCGTACTCCCCAGGATTCGTCATGCCGGGAAGGTTAAGGCAAACGGGTCGAAATCGATCGGCAGGAGATCAATCCGATATTCTGCTCGTAAGCCGCGAATTACTGGCGCGGTCGGTGAAAAACCCACTTCAGCTCTTGAGCGCGGTGAGTGCCTTTTCGAATGCGTCGAGGGCGCCGAGTGCGTCGCTGTAGCAGTTGGGCAGGAAGTAGACCGAGCCGTAGAGGTGGTTGGCCTTCGTGGCGGGCAGCGTGGTGAAAGCCGTCTGGTCGAACAGTTCCGGGCCGAGGTTGGCGGGCTTGTCGGCGTTGGTGGAGTAGTAGAAGATCGCGTCGGCGTCGCGCAGGTCTTCGATGAGCTCGTAGGAAACGGTCTGCTGCTGCACCGCTTTGGTCGACGCCGTGGCGAACTGCACGCCGGCGTCGGCGAGGATGGCGCCGATGGGGGATTTCGGGCCGTAGACCCAGAATTGGCCCTGGTCGAAGCCGCCCTGGATGATGTCCCAGTGGACGCGGGCGAGCACGTCGGCGTGGTCGCGCTTGATCGCGGCGGTGCGTTCGGTGTAGCGCTGCTGCAGGCCCTGCAGCGCGTTGCCGAGGCCGAGCGCTTCGGCACTCGCGTCGCTCATGTCGCGCCACGGCACCTTCGAGTTGTTGAACGGCAGGATCACCGTCGGGGCGATCTGCTTGAGCTGCTCGTAGGGCGGCTTGGCGCCGTCGATGCCGAGGATGAGGTCGGGCTTGAGCGTCGCGACCTTCTCCAGGTCGATCGAACCGCCGACGGTGCCCTTGGAGATTTTCGTGATCGGCCGCCACTTCTCCACGAACTGCGGCTCCACGTACTGCTCACCCGCGCTGTACACCCCGACCGGTGTCCGCCCGAGATCGAAGGCGGCGCCCATCGTGAAGCTGTCGAGCGTCACCACCCGCTGCGCCTGCTCGGGAACGTCCGCGGGACCGTTCACAGTGGACACCCGGCGCGTCTTGGCGGTGGCCGGCGCGGCCGACTGCGCGGAACAGGCGGGCAAAGCGAACAAAGCACCCACGCCGATCCCGCCGGCGAGGAAGCCTCGGCGGGTGATCGCGTCTTCGAGCGTGGTCGCGGCGGATCTCGGGCGCTCCAGGAGCATCGTCGTCATGCCGCGGATGTTAGCTTAGGCTTTCCTTGGTCGGTAGCCTTTGTGACGCTGAAGCCTGGAGCGAGGGGATGTGGGCCTACTTGAGCTGCGCCGACGTCTTCCCCAGCACTCGCCGAGCCACGATGAGCTGCTGGATCTGCTGCGTCCCCTCGAAGATGTCGAGGATTTTCGCGTCCCGAGCCCACTTCTCCAGCAGCGATTCCTCCGTGTACCCGTACACGCCGGCCAGTTCGACGCACTTCAGGGTCACGTCCACGACCGTCCGTCCGGCCTTGGCCTTCGCCATGGAGGCCTGCAGGGAGTTGGGCTTGCGGTTGTCCGCCATCCACGCCGATTCCAGCGTCAGGAGGTACGCGGACTCGAAGTCGGCCTCCAGTTCGAGCCAGGTGGCGGCGGCCGGGTGCCGCGGGGGGCGGTCGTAGTCGATCGTGACGCCCGCGGACGACAGGATCCGGCGGGTCTCCTCCAGGGCGGCGCGGGCGACGCCCACCGCCATGGCCGCGACCAGCGGCCGCGTGTTGTCGAACGTCTGCATGACGCCCGCGAAGCCCTTGGCGGTGTCGATGTCCGGCGTGCCCAACAGGTTCTCGCGGGGGACGCGGCAGTTTTCGAAGCGCAGCACGGCCGTGTCGGACGCGCGGATGCCCAGCTTGTGTTCCACGCGAACGACT
Organism: Amycolatopsis sp. NPDC005232; assembly: GCF_040607795.1. NCBI lineage: Bacteria > Bacillati > Actinomycetota > Actinomycetes > Pseudonocardiales > Pseudonocardiaceae > Amycolatopsis > Amycolatopsis sp. NPDC005232. The sequence goes on from NZ_JBEXHL010000001.1 coordinate 760,477, forward strand.
TCGAAGCCCGGCGTGCCCCTCTCGACCACAAAGGACTTGATCGCCGCGCGGCCCTTCGTACGGTCCAAAGTGGCCCAAACCACCACGGCGTCCGCGCGCTGGCCTGATGTCACGAAGATCTTCTCGCCGTTGAGCACGTAGTCGTCGCCGTCGAGGACGGCGGTGGTGGTGATGGCGGCGGAGTCGGAGCCGCAGTCGGGCTCGGTGATGGCCATGGCGGCCCACAAGCCGGAAAAACGGGAGAGCTGCTCGTCCGTCGCGACGGAGCTGATGGCCGCGTTGCCCAGGCCCTGGCGTGGCATGGACAGCAGCAGGCCGACGTCACCCCAGCACATCTCGATCGTGCCGAGGACGACGTTGAGGTTGGCGCCGTTGCGATTTCCGTCGCCCGCCGAGTCACGAGAACGGCGCACACCCGCCGCGCCGGCGCCGCCCTCGCCGGAGGAGTTGAGGCCGTCGAGCAGGGCTGCGAACATGTCGAGCTCGGCGGGGTAGGTGTGTTCGGCGCGGTCGTACTTGCGCGAGATCGGCCGGAACACTTGGGCCGCGGCCTGGTACGCCTGGTTGATCAGCGTGCCGGCCTTCTTCGGAACTTCGAGGTTGATCATCGAAAGCCTTTCTAGAGGAGGACGGCGCCTTCCATCACGCCGATCGCTCGCAAGTCCCGGTACCAGCGCTCCACGGGGTGCTCCTTCACGAAGCCGTGCCCGCCCAGCAGCTGCACGCCGGCGTTGCCGATGCGCATGCCCTTGTCCACGGCCAGCTTGCGCGCCAGCGCGGCCTCCCGCGCGTAGTCCTTGCCCTGCTCCGCCCGCGCCGCCGCGCGCAGCGTGACCAGGCGCAGGCCCTCGAGCTCGATGGCGATGTCGGCGACGGAGAACGCCACCGCCTGCCGGTGACTGATCGGCTCGCCGAACGCGGTGCGCTCGTTCACGTACGGCACCACGTAGTCGAGCACGGCCTTCGCCGTCCCGGCCGCGAGCGCGGCCCAGCCCAGCCGCGAGAGGCGCACGACCTCGGTGAACACGTCGGCCTTCCCGCCGCCCAGCAACGCGCCCGCCGGCAGCGCGACCTTCTCCAGGTGCAGCTTGCCGGTCGCGGCGCCACGCAGGCCCATCGCCGGCTCGGCCTCCACGGTGACGCCCGCGGACGACGATTCCACGAGGAACAGCGCCGGGCCGCGGCCTTCGAGATCGGCCGAGACGAGGAACAACTCTGCCTCCGCCGCACGCGGGACCAGCGACTTCACGCCGTCGAGCTGGTAGCCCTTCGGCGTGCGCTTGGCCTTCGTGGCGGGCTTGAACGGGTCGAACAGCGGCGTGCGCTCCAGCAGCGCCAGCGCCGCCGCGGGCACCTGGTCGCCGGCGAACGCGGGCACGTAGTCGGCCTGCTGCTGCTCGTCGCCCCAGGCTACGAGCGCCGTGCTCACCGCGGACGGCGCGAGCACGGCCACGGCCAGCCCCATGTCGCCGTGTGCGAGGGCCTCGGCGACGAGCGCGTTGGTGACGACGGACCGCTCGGTGCCCGCCCCGCCCAGCTCCTCGGGGATTCCGACGAGGCTGATGCCGAGCTCGGCCGCGCGCGTGAGCAGGCCTTCGGGCGCCGCGAGCTTGGCGTCGGCGTCCGCGGCGGCGGGCCGCAGCTGCTCGGCGGCGAACTCGGTCACCGTTTCCGTGATGAGCTGCTGGTCTTCGCTCGGCGTGAGGTCGAACAGCCCGGTGTCCTCCTGCGCGGGGGCCAGCCTTGCGGGTTTGCCGAGCCGCCGCACCGACTTGAACGACCGCGTGGCCGCCCCCGCCGCCCGGAAACCGTTGCGGGTGCCCGCTTTGACCAGGTTCTGCACGGGCCCGCGCAGCCCGGCCCTGTCGATCACGCTGCTCCCGGCCAGCCGGGTGAGCGCGGCCAGGCCGAAGCCCATCGCGTCTCGTTTCCTCGCCGCAGCCATGTGGCCTCCCCCTCGGGTTACCTACTCGCGAGTAGGTTAGCACGGGCCGGCGGGCCTCGCGTGGCAGTGCGTCACCGGTGCCGGTTCGAACGGCCGAAGGGCTGCGCTTCTCCGGTGAATTCGCCGGGTGACGGCAATTGCACTCTTTAGTGTGGAAACGGTTTCATGGTTACCTGGGTCTCGGCACACTTCGGTGTGGAATTTCCGCCGGAATCATATGGGGAGTCATGACCGTCACTGCCGAAGATCGGGTAAAGGTCGTTTTCGAATTGTTCGATGTCGATCACAGCGGATTCTTGGAGGGGAGCGACTTCACGGCGATGTCCGACCGCGTCGAGCAGGTGGCCGATGGCTCGGGTCCCGAAGCGAAGTCGGCGCTGAGAGCCTCTTTTGCCAAGTGGTGGACCACCGTCGAGCGCGAACTCGACGCCAATCGCGACGGCAAGGTGAGCTACGACGAGTTCACCGCGTGCGTCTTGTCTCCCGAAAAGTTCGACGACACCGTCACCGACTTCGCTCACGCGTTGTCCGCCCTCGGCGACCCCGACGGCGACGGCCTGATCGAACGTCCGCTTTTCACCGCTTTGATGCTCGCCATCGGTTTCAGTCCGGCCAACATCGACGCCTTGTTCGACGTATTCGGCCCGGACGCCGAAGATCGAATTGCGGTGTCCGTCTGGTCGGACGGCATCGTGGACTACTACCACCCGACCAAACCCGACGTCGCCGGCAACTACCTGGTGGGCTGAGGCTCGCTGGTCAACGCGGCGGCAGGGGGACCTGCCGCCGCACCCAGGCCATCCGCTCGAACGCGACCAGCCCCAGCACCGCCACGGCGGCGGAGACCACAGCCACCGCCGCGGGGGTGTGCTCCAGCAGCGGCGTGACCCCGAGCAGCACGGCAGCGAGTACGAGCCGTTGGACGTTCCAGCTGCCGACGTTCCGCCGCCGCAACGCACTCAGCGCCACGAGGTACAACGCGAGCCCACCGGTGAGCGCCCAGATGGGCACGCCGTGCAGCGCCTCGCCGGGTACGTGGTGCGCGGTGTCGGACAGGTAGAGAAACGCCTTCTTCAGGCCCAGCGCCACGAGCACGATCCCCGCGATCAGCGGCAGGTGTAGGAACGTGTACGAATCCGTCGCGAGCTTCGTGCGCTCCACGCCCTTCGCACCCGCGAGCCGGCGCTCGGCGACGCGCGCGACCACGTCGAAATAGGTCCACCACATGCCCGCGGCGAGTGCGACCCCGCACAGCGCGCAGCCGGCGATCAGCCACGTCATGGGCACCGGCCCGATGCCGATCCCGATCGCCACGATCGATTCGCCGAGCGCGATGATCACGATCAGCCCGAACCGCTCCGCGAAATGCGCCGGCGAGTTGAGCCGCCAGCCGGCGGGGCCGGAGAAGTAGACGTTCACGTAGTCCACGGTCAGCGCGACCACCCACAGCACCAGCTGCCACGGCCCGGCGAGGAACGCCGCCAGCACCAGCAACCCGATGCTCGGCACCAGTCCGCGCAACATCCGCAGCAGCACGCGCTGCAACTCCGGGTCGTGCCGCGCCGCGCCCAGGTACGCGACTTCGTGCAGCACCCGCACAATCGCGTAACACCCGACGAACAGCAACGGCCCGTCCAGCCCACCCGGCCGGTCCGTGAACGCCTCCGGCACCGTGAGCGAAAGCAGGAACATCACGCCCATCGCCCCGAACATCGCGAGCCGCGCGATGCCGTGGTCCACGTGGATCGTCGTGCCGAGCCAGGCGTAGCAGCACCAGCACCACCACAGCACCGCCAGCACCAACAGCCCCTCGACAACGCCGAGGGGGCTCAGGTGGTCGGCCATCAGCTGGGTCGTCTGCGTGATCGCGTACACGAACACGAGGTCGAAGAACAGTTCGAGCGTCGACACCCGATGTCCTTCGTCCGCCGTGACCAGGTGCAGCCTTCGTCCGGTGGGCACTCGGCATGCTCGCACGCCGATGCGGTGAGGGGGAGCGATTTCGCCGAGAGCTTCTTCAGTACTCCAACACCGCGTGCAGCAACGCCGTCAACTCCGCCTCGAACCGCGGCCGCCCGCTCACCCGCCGGGTTCGCGTGAGGTCGTTGGCGATCGTCAGCGCCGCGTGTACCCGGATTTTCGCCTCGCGGGCCGGCAGGGTGGGCGAGATCGTCGACAGCAGTGCGACCCAGGAGTCCACGTAGTCCCGCTGCACGCGCAGCAAATCGGCCTTGTCGCGGTCCGGCATGGTGACGCGGTCGGCCGTGAAGGAGACCAGTAGCTCGGGCGTGTGCAGGAGTGTGTGGACGTACGAAGCCGCCAGCCGGCGCAGTGCCGTGCGTTCGTCGGGGGCGCGCATCGCCTGCTCGGCGGCCAGGGCGAGCCGGTCCGCCGCCCGGTGTCCGATGGCGACCATCAGGGCCGCTTTGCTGGGGAAGTGCCGGTAGACGCTGGGTCCGGCGATCCCGGCCGCTGCGCCGATGTCCTCCATGCTCACCGCGTGGAAGCCACGTTCGGCGAACAGAGTGGTCGCGGCGGCCAGGACCTGTTCGCGGCGGGACGGGGTGCCGAGACCGTTGCGGACGGGCTCGGCCAAGCCGGCCGACGGCAGTGTGGTGTTGAGCACAGCCAACGCGAGCTCGACGAGCAGCGGAACGAACCGGCGACGGGCCACCGTCGTGTGGTGCACAGCCACGCTGCCGAACACCGACAGCGCGCCCCAGCAGAGAAATTCGGCGTCGTCGAAAGCCAGCGAAGGGCGGACTTCCAGCAGCGCTTTCGTCCACGCGTCGAGCACCGCACCCGACCGCCGCCGGATCTCCCGCCGCTCGTCGCGTGGCAGATGAGGGCCTTCCCAGCGCCACAAAGCAGCGATCTCGCGCCGTTCGACAGCCTGCGTGGCCAGCCCCGTCAGCAGCACTTCCAGCTGGTCAGGCCCACCCGACAACGCCGAAGCGGTCACCGCCTCCATGTCGTCGATCCCGGCCAGCACGACGTACGCCAGGATCGCCTGCTTGTCCGCGAAGTGTCGGTAGAGCGCCGGCCCCGTGACGCCCGCCGCGGCCGCGATGTCGTTGATGCCGACGCCGTGAAAGCCGCGCGCGCGGAACAGCCCCGCCGCGACCGCGGCGAGCTGGGCCTTGCGGTCGCGGGGGCGCGACCCGCGGGCTGGAGTACTCATGGTGAACCGACGATAGCGCTAATCGGAACACCAGCAACCCATTGACACCATCGGGTTCGCCAGGCTTATGTTAATGGGCATTAGCACCCATGGCTCGGTATGCTCGGCCGTGAGATACACCGAAGTGTCCAACCACGCCGCTGCGCGGAGGAGTGTTCAGTGAGTAGCGAGGCCTACATCTACGAGGCGATGCGCACGCCTCGAGGTAAGAACAAGGGCGGTGCCCTCCACGGCACCAAGCCGCTCGACCTGGTGGTCGGGCTGATCGAAGAGCTCAAGGTCCGCCACCCGAACCTCGACCCGCAGATGATCGACGACGTCATCCTCGGCGTCGTGTCCCCGGTGGGTGAGCAGGGCGCCGACATCGCGCGCACCGCCGCCCTCGTGGCCGGCCTGCCCGAGACCGTCGCGGGTGTGCAGCTCAACCGGTTCTGCGCGTCGGGCCTGGAAGCCACCAACATGGCGGCCCAGAAGGTGCGCTCGGGCTGGGACCAGCTGATCATCGCCGGCGGCGTGGAGTCCATGTCGCGCGTGCCGATGGGTTCCGACGGCGGCGCGCTGTTCATGGACCCGACCACGGCGTACGACGAGTACATCGTGCCGCAGGGCATCGGCGCCGACCTGATCGCGACGATGGAGGGCTTCAGCCGCGAGGACGTCGACCGGTTCGCCGTGCGCTCGCAGGAGAAGGCCGAGGCGGCCTGGTCCGGCGGCTACTTCGCGAAGTCCGTGGTGCCGGTGAAGGACATCAACGGCGTCACGATCCTCGACCACGACGAGCACCGTCGCCCCGGCAGCACGGTCGAGGGCCTGGGCAAGCTCAAGGCCGCGTTCACCGCGATCGGCGACATGGGCGGCTTCGACGCCGTCGCGCTGCAGAAGTACCACCAGGTCGAGAAGATCGACCACGTCCACACGGGCGGCAACTCCTCCGGCATCGTCGACGGTGCGGCCATCGTGCTCGTCGGCAGCGAAGAGGTCGGCAAGACCTTCGGCCTCACGCCCAAGGCGCGCATCGTCGCCACCGCCGCCATCGGCTCGGAGCCGACGATCATGCTCACCGGCCCCACGCCGGCCACGCAGAAGGTGCTCAAGACCGCGGGCCTGACCCCGGACGACATCGACCTGTGGGAGCTCAACGAGGCGTTCGCGTCCGTCGTGCTCAAGTGGCAGAAGGACTTCCACCTGCCGGACGAGAAGGTCAACGTCAACGGCGGCGCGATCGCCATGGGTCACCCGCTCGGCGCCACCGGCGCGATGCTGGTCGGCACCGTGGTCGACGAGCTGGAACGCCGCCAGGCGCGCCGCGCGCTGGTGACCCTGTGCATCGGCGGCGGCATGGGCGTCGCGACCATCATCGAGCGGGTGTGAGGACCTCCAATGGCTGAAAGCAAGACCATCCGCTGGGAGAAGGACGCGGACGGCATCGTCACGCTGACGCTGGACGACCCCAACCAGTCGGCCAACACCATGAACTCCGCGTTCCGCGAGTCGCTCGGCGTAACTGTCGACCGGCTTGAAGCGGAGAAGGACGACATCACCGGTGTCGTGATCACGTCGGCCAAGAAGACGTTCTTCGCCGGTGGCGACCTGCGTGACCTGATCCAGGCCAAGCCGGAGCAGGCCGAGGCATTCACCGCGTCCAGCACGCTGATGAAGAGCCAGATGCGCCGCATCGAGCAGCTCGGCAAGCCGGTCGTCGCGGCCATCAACGGCGCCGCTTTGGGCGGTGGCCTCGAAATCGCGCTCGCCACGCACCACCGCATCGCGGCCGACGCGAAGGGCAGCCAGATCGGCCTGCCCGAGGTCACGCTGGGCCTGCTGCCCGGCGGTGGCGGCGTCGTGCGCACCGTGCGGCTGCTCGGCATCCAGAGCGCGCTGCTGAACGTGCTGCTGCAGGGCACGCGCCACAAGCCGCGCAAGGCGCTGGAGCTGGGCCTGGTCCACGAGGTCGTGGACACCGTCGAGGAGCTGGTGCCCGCCGCCAAGGCGTGGATCAAGGCCAACCCCGAAGGCGGCGTGCAGCCGTGGGACGTCAAGGGTTACAAGATCCCGGGCGGCACCCCGTCGAACCCGAGCTTCGCGGCGAACCTGCCCGCGTTCCCGGCGAACCTGCGCAAGCAGCTCAAGGGCGCGCCGATGCCGGCGCCGCGCGCGATCCTGGCCGCGGCCATCGAGGGCGCGCAGGTCGACTTCGACACCGCGATCAAGGTCGAGACGCGCTACTTCGTCAGCCTGGCCACCGGGCAGGTCTCGAAGAACATGACGAAGGCGTTCTTCTTCGACCTGCAGTCGATCAACTCGGGCGGCTCGCGTCCCGACGGCTTCGAGAAGTACACCGCCCGCAAGGTCGGTGTGCTCGGCGCCGGGATGATGGGCGCGGCGATCGCGTACGTCTCCGCGAAGGCCGGCATCGACGTCGTGCTCAAGGACGTGTCGCAGGAAGCCGCCGACAAGGGCAAGGGCTACGCGGCCAAGCTCGAGGAGAAGGCTCTTTCCCGTGGCAAGACCACGAAGGAGAAGTCCGACGAGCTGCTGAGCCGCATCAAGGCGACCGGCGACGCGGCCGACTTCGAGGGCGTCGACTTCGTGATCGAGGCCGTGTTCGAGAGCGTCGAGCTCAAGCACAAGGTGTTCGGCGAGATCGAGAGCATCGTCAACTCCGACGCCGTGCTGGGTTCCAACACCTCGACCCTGCCGATCACCACCCTCGCCGAGGGCGTGAAGCGGACCGAGGACTTCATCGGGATCCACTTCTTCTCGCCGGTGGACAAGATGCCGCTGGTCGAGATCATCTGCGGTGAGAAGACTTCGCCCGCGACGCTCGCGAAGGTCTTCGACTACACCCTGCAGATCAAGAAGACCCCGATCGTCGTCAACGACAGCCGCGGCTTCTTCACCTCGCGCGTGATCGGCACGTTCATCAACGAGGCCGTGGCCGCGCTGGGCGAGGGTGTCGAGCCGGCGTCGATCGAGCAGGCGGGTGCGCAGGCCGGCTACCCGGCGCCGCCGCTGCAGCTGATGGACGAGCTCACGCTCACGCTGCCGCGCAAGATCCGCGTCGAGACGAAGGCCGCGGTCGAGGCCGCGGGCGGCACCTGGACGCCGCACGCGTCGGAAGCCGTGATCGACCGCATGCTCGACGAGTACGACCGCAAGGGCCGCAGCACCGGCGCCGGCTTCTACGAGTACGACGAGAACGGCAAGCGCACCGGCCTCTGGCCCGGCCTTCGCGACGCCTTCAAGTCGGGCACCGGCGACGTCCCCTTCGAGGACCTCAAGGAGCGCATGCTCTTCGCCGAGGCGCTCGAAACGGTGAAGTGCTTCGACGAGGGCGTGCTGACCACCGTGGCCGACGCCAACATCGGCTCGATCTTCGGCATCGGCTTCCCCGCGTGGACCGGTGGCGTGATCCAGTACATCAACCAGTACGCCGGTGGCTTGCAGGGGTTTGTCGATCGGTCCCGCGAACTGGCGGCCCGGTACGGCGACCACTTCCTGCCGCCGGAGTCGCTGGTGGCGAAGGCGGCCAAGGGCGAGATCTACGAATAGGTTCTAGCAGGCACTGACCGAGAGGGGCTCTTTCCCGGATTCGTCCGGGGAAGAGCCCCTCTCGCTTTCGGGTACGGAGTCGTGCTCGGGCACCAGGTCCAGCCGGATGGTGTAGCCGAGGAAACGGGCGTACATCAGGAATTCGCACAGCGCCAAGTCGTGCACGGTCGGGCTGTACTCGAGGCACCAGATGTGGATGGGGCTGGTGCCGAGGGCCTCGGCGAGGTCGGTGCGCGAGCGGCCGGCGGCCATCCGGGCGCGGCGGAGTTTCTCTTGCAGGCGTTGGAGTTCGGCCATCGCGTCGGCATCGGGGTCCGGGGTCGTGAAGTCGGTGTGCGGCATGCGTTCGCGCCAGGGCAGGGGGCGTTCGGCGGGGTCGTCCTCGATGACGAGCAGGCGGATGGCGCAGCCGAGCTCATGGGCGTACTCGGCGAACCGTTGGGCGCTTTTCGAGTGCGGGGCGCGGAACCACCAGCGGGCGGCGGTGACGCGGTTGGGGAGGCCGGTCATCTCCTGGATGTTCGAGAGTGTCCAGCCGCGCGAGTAGCGGACTTCCTCGAGCCGCGCCCGTGCGACCTCGATCTGTTCCGTCAACGAATCCATGACCAGCCCGCCCTTGACTTGTTATGATGTCCTGGCCACTAACGGTGACACAAGGTGGGCGTCTGGTCAAGACAAGCTTATGAGTGCGACAATAGCCGCATGGTGGATCGCAGAAGCGGCGTACCCGCGTTCAGGCAGGTAGCGGCAGACCTGCGCGAGAAGATCACGGCCGGGCAGTACGCGCCGGGCGAGCAGTTGCCCAGTGAACGCGAGCTGGTCGATGCCTACGGGGTGTCGCGGCCGACGGTTCGCGAAGCCGTGAACATGTTGCGCTCCGAGGGTTTGGTGACTTCTGAGCACGGGCGGGGAGTGTTCGTCCGGCCGCCGGCAAGCATCCAGCGCATCGGCCGTTCCCGGTTGTCCCGCGAAGCGCGTGAACGCAACAGCGGTGCTTTCCTCGCCGACGCAGCGGCGCGCGGCTTCACCCCGTCCTCCTCCGTGAAGATCCGGTTCGAACAGGCTGATGCCCGCGCCGCAGCGCACCTGGCGATCGACGAAGGCACCGAGATCACCGTGAGGGATCGGGTGATGCGTGCCGATGGGCTGGTGGTTCAACTCGCGGTGTCGCGCCTGCCCCGGCAGTTCACGCGCGGCACCGCGATCGAAGAAGTCGACACCGGCTCCGGTGGTGCGTACGCGCGGCTGGAGGAAGCCGGTCACACCCTCGGCTCGTTCGTCGAGCACGTCGGCGCTCGGATGCCGACTCCCGATGAAGCCTCGTTGTTGCAGCTCGCCGACGGTGTCCCCGTCATCACCGTCACCCGGGTGGCCTACGGTACCGACGGCACGCCGCTCGAAATGAACGACATGGTCCTGGCCGCGGACCGCTACGAGCTGTCCTACGAATGGCCCGCCGACTAGGGCGTGTCTGACAAAGGTTGCGGCTGGTGGCTGGGATGCTGCTGGGTGTGTCGCGGTTTCAGTTGCTTTCGGATGAGCAGTGGGCGTTGAT